>NZ_JBSFHA010000002.1:265519-278720 GCF_053596855.1 Streptomyces sp. NPDC001617 | reverse complement strand
GCGGAGGACGGAAATCTCGACGGATTCCCCGCTTCATGGCCGACCGCGCGGCAGTCGAGCGCTGGAAGCAGACCTTCGCTCTACTTCGGCGACGTTTCCCGGGCGCCGAGGACCCGGCCGCGGCGGCCACCCGAGGCGCCGCCGCCCTGCACCGCATCGCCGCCGCCCACGACGGCGGACGCGTCCTGGTCGTCGCCCACAACACGCTGCTCAGACTGGTGCTGTGCCGACTCCTGTCCCTTCCGCTCGCCGAATACCGCCGCGTCTTCCCGCAGTTGCGGAACGCGGCGGTGTCCGAGATCCGCATGGACGAGGGCGTGACGGCACTTCTGTCGCTCAACGTGCCCTGTGAGCAAGCCACTTGGTAGGCGTGGCAGCACAAATCCGTCGCGCTCCGCACGGGTGAGCCGTTAGCCTCCGGCCATGCAGACTCCGGGTGTACGGACCGACCGATTCGGCTTGCTGCTCGACCAGTTCGACTGCGCGAGGGAGCGGGCCCAGGTACGGCTGACCGGCCTCGGCGACGAGGAGTACCTCTGGGAGCCGGTCCCCGGTTGCTGGTCGCTGCGCCGCCGTGGCGAGGCGACCACGCCCAGGGCGTTCGGCCCGGGGGAGTGGGTGCTCGACCTGGGCGCCCCGGACATCCCGGCGGGCGAGTACGCCGAGGTCGCCCGGCAGGTCGCCGGCGGCATGACCGTCGAGAAGATCGCCGAGGACTGGAAGGTGAGCGTCGGGCGGGTCGAGGAGGTCCTCGCCCACACGGGCCCGCCGGAGCCCGACGTCACCCCGGTCACCACCATCGCCTGGCGCCTCTCCCATCTGCACTACGGCTTCGCCGGCCAGTGGGAGTGGACCTTCGGCGAACGCCGCCGGGACCCCAAGCAGCTGATCGACTTCACCCCCGACGCCGGCCTGTCCCTCGACCGCTTCTGGAAGACGATCGACCGCTGGCGCACCGACGTGGGCACCCTGACCGAGCCCCAGCTCGACACGATCGGCCTCTCCCAGTACCCGTACGGCTCCGACCCCGACGAACCCTTCATCTCGGTCCTCTGGGGCGCCAACCTCGAATTCATCCACCACATGTCGGAGATCGCGCTTCTGCGGGATCTGTGGCGGGCCCGCAACTCCGCGGCCGCATCAACCGAGTTGAACTGATCTCCCGGAACCCTCCTTCGATCAGGACCGGTCGTAGGAGGATGACCCCATGACGGAGATCGACACTTCGGTGCCCCACTCGGCACGGATCTGGAACTACTGGCTGGGTGGCAAGGACAACTACCCCGTGGACGAGGCGGCCGGTGACGCGTACACCGCTGTCTTTCCCGGCATCGTCACCATCGCCCGCAGCAGCCGTGCCTTCCTCGGCCGCAGTATCCGGTACCTCGTCATGGAGGCGGGCGTACGGCAGTTCCTGGATGTCGGGACCGGGCTGCCGACCGTCGACAACACCCATGAGGTCGCCCAGCGCCACGCCCCCGACGCGAAGATCGTCTACGTCGACAACGACCCGTTGGTCCTGGCCCACGCCCGCGCCCTGCTCACCTCCTCGCCGGAGGGCGTGACGGCGTACGAGGACCTGAGCCTGTACGAGCCCGACCGCATCCTGGAGGCGGCCGGCAGGACGCTGGACCTGACGCAGCCGACCGCGCTCATCCTCAGCGGCATCCTCGGCCACGTCGGCGACTACGACAATGCCCGCGAGCTCGTCCGGACCCTGGTCGCGGGCCTGCCCCCGGGCAGCTACCTCTCCGTCAACGACGGCTCCCGCGGCACCGACCCCGACTACGAGCAGGCCCAGGACGCCTACAACGAGACCGGCGCGGTCCCGTACTTCCTGCGCCCGGTCGAGCAGATCACCGCCTTCTTCGAGGGCCTGGAGCTCGTCGAGCCGGGGGTCGTGTCCGTCCCGCTCTGGCATCCGGACTCCGGCGCCGACACCACCCCGATCGGGCAGCACGGCGGCCTCGGCCGTAAGCCGTAAGCC
Source organism: Streptomyces sp. NPDC001617 (assembly GCF_053596855.1). Taxonomy (NCBI): domain Bacteria; kingdom Bacillati; phylum Actinomycetota; class Actinomycetes; order Kitasatosporales; family Streptomycetaceae; genus Streptomyces; species Streptomyces sp. NPDC001617. The sequence goes on along the minus strand of NZ_JBSFHA010000002.1, from coordinate 276,733 downwards.
ATAGCGCCCCACCGGACACCAGACACCGGAAAGCCCCGGTCCGGGCGGCCTCCCCGTGTGGGGGAGGCCGCCCGCCGTCTCCGTGCGCGGTCCGGCTACGCCGCCACCGTCGTGTAGTGCGAGGCGTCGCCCTCGATCGAGTAGCTCTCCTTGCCCTCGATGCCGACCGGGATGTCACCGGCGACGGTCACCCGGTGCAGGCGGCGCGGCCGGCCGTCGTAGTTGTCGACGGCGTAGTGCTGGGTGATGCGGTTGTCGAAGAGGACGAGCTGGTTCTCGGACCAGCGGTGGCGCAGGATGTTCTCCGGCCGGGTGACATACGCCTGGAGCAGGTCGAGGATCTTGCGGGACTCGCCCGGCGAGAGGCCGACGATCCGCTGTGCGAACCCGCCGATGAACAGGCCGCGTTCGCCGGTCAGCGGGTGGACACGGACCACCGGGTGGACCGTGCGGTACTTGATGGACGTGAACTGGGCGCGCTGGGCGGCCTGTTGCTCGTCGAGCTCCTCCTCCGGCACGGCGTAGTCGTAGTCGTTGGTGTGCTCGGCCCACAGGGTGTCCGCCAACTGGCGGAGGGAGCTGGGCAGTTGGGGGTAGGCCGCCGCCGAGCTGGCGATCAGGGTCTCGCCGCCGTACGGCGGGACGGTGATCGAGCGCAGGGTGCTGGCCTGCGGTGGGTTGAGGACGAACGTGACGTCGGTGTGCCAGTGGTTGGCGGCCCGGCCGCGCTCGCTGTCGACGGGCAGGACGTTCGGGACGCCGTCGACGGAGGAGACCGTCGGGTGGGCGGTGGTGACGTCGCCGAAGTGGCGGACGAAGGCCTGCTGGGCCTCGTCGTCCAGGTTCACGTCGTCGAAGACGAGCGCCTTGTGGACGTTGAGGGCCTCGCGGAGCGCGGTGGCCGTCTCCGCGTCGAGGGGCTTGGAGATGTCGACGCCGGAGATACGGGCGCCGATGTGCGCGGTGACCTGCTGGATGTCGATGTGGGACACGGGCATGGGTCCTTTCAGACGGAGGCGAGTGCCGGGGTGGCGACGTACTGGTTGGCGGGGCGGGGGAGGCCGTAGCGCTCCCGGAGGGTGTGGCGGGGGCCGTACTCGGTGCGGAGCAGGCCCCGGGTGCGCAGGATCGGGACGACCTGGTCGACGAAGGTCTCCAGGCCGGAGGGCAGCACGGCGGGCATGATGTTGAAGCCGTCGGCCGCGCCCTGGGTGAACCAGGTCTCGATCTTGTCGGCGACCTGCTGGGGCGTGCCCGCGAAGGTGAGATGGCCGCGCCCGCCGCCGAGCCGGCCGATCAGCTCCCGGACGGTGAGGCGGTCGCGCCGGGCGAGCTCGACGACGAGCGTGTAGCGGCTCTTGGCGCCTTCGATGGCGTCCTCGGGCGGCAGGTCGGCGGGGAGCTCGGCATCCAACTCCAGTGACCCGGGGGGAAGTTGGAGGAGTCTCTCCAAGCGGTCGACACCGTGCGCGTACACGATGTGGTCCTCCAGGACCTGCTCGTGCGCCCGCGCCTCGGCCTCCGTCGACCCGATCACCGGCACGATCCCGGGCAGCACCTTGATGTGCCCGGGGTCCCGACCGGCCGCCTCCGTACGGGTCTTGAGATCGGCGTAGAAGGCCTGTGCGTCGGCGAGGGTCTGCTGGGCGGTGAACACCGCCTCCGCGTACCGGGCCGCGAACGTCTTGCCGTCCTCGCTGGAGCCGGCCTGTACGAGCAGCGGGTAACCCTGCGGTGAACGGGGGACGTTGAGGGCGCCCTCGACGCTGAAGTACGTCCCCTGGTGCCGGGGCGGGTGGATCTTCGTGTCGTCGCCCCACACACCGGTCGCCTTGTCGCCGACGACCGCGTCGTCCTCCCAGCTGTCCCAGAGCTTCAGGGCCACGTCGAGGAACTCGGCGGCCCGGGCGTACCGCTCGGCGTGCGCGGGCTCGGCGTCCAGGCCGAAGTTGCGGGCGGCCTCGGCACCGGCGGTGGTGACGATGTTCCAGCCCGCCCGGCCGCCGCTGATGATGTCCAGCGAGGCGAACTTGCGGGCCAGGTTGTAGGGGGAGTTGTAGGAGGTGGAGGCGGTGGCGATCAGGCCGATGTGCCGGGTCGCCGTCGCGAGGGCGGTGAGGAGGGTGAGGGGTTCCAACGCGCCTGCGGGGCGTTGGGCGACGGTCCCCCACAGCTGGGGGCCGTCGGCGAGGAAGAGCGAGTCGAAGGTGCCGCGTTCGGCGATGCGGGCCAGCTCGATGTAGTGGTCGAGCTCGACGTGCGCGTACGGGTCGCTCTCCGGGAGGCGCCAAGAGGCCTCGTGGTGGCCGGTGTTCATGAGGAAGGCGTTGAGGTGGAGCTGGCGGGTCATCGGTGATCCTCCGGGGAACCCAGGGTCGTTGTGGTCATGCGTGGTCCTCTGTGACGCCCAGCGCGGTCAGCAGGCGTTCGCGGTACTCGCCGAGCAGCGGGTCGCGGTACGAGCGCGGGTGGGGACGGTCGATGGTGAGGTCGAGGCCGATGCGGCCCTGGTCGAGGACCAGCACCCGGTCCGCCAGCACGATCGCCTCGTCGACGTCGTGGGTGACGAGCAGGACGGACGGCTGGTGGGCCTTCCACAAATCCCGCAGCAGGGCGTGCATCTTGATCCGGGTCAGGGCGTCCAGCGCCCCGAACGGCTCGTCGGCCAGCAGGAGTTCGGGCTCGCGCACCAGGGAGCGGGCGAGTGCCGCGCGCTGGGCCTCGCCGCCCGACAGCTCGTTGGGCCAGGCCCGCTCCCGCCCCTTCAGCCCCACCTCGGCGAGAGCGGCACGCCCCTTCTCCTCGCCCTCGGTGCCCAGCAGTACGTTGTCCAGGACCCGCCGCCAGGGCAGCAGCCGTGAGTCCTGGAAGACCACGGACACCCGTTCCGGAGCGGTGAGCCGGCCGCTCCCGGTGACGCCGTGGTCCAGCCCCGCGATCGCCCGCAGCAGCGTGCTCTTGCCGGAGCCGCTGTGTCCGAGCAGGGCCGTGAACTGGCCGGCGGGCAGGTCGAGGTCGATGCCGTCGAGGACCGTCCGGCCCTCGAACGACCTCGTCAGTCCCCGGAGTTGGACGGCGGGCCGGGTCAGCTGCTCAGTGTGCGGCGCCATGACAGCACCCTCCGTTCGATGAGACGGACCGCGCTGTCGGAGATCAGGCCGAAGACGCCGTAGACGAGAAGGCCCACGAGGATGACGTCGGACTGGCCGTAGTTCTGGGCCTGGAACATCATGTAGCCGAGCCCGCTGGTGGCGTTGATCTGCTCAAGGACCACCAGGCCCAGCCAGGAGCCGGTCACCCCGAGCCGGAGTCCCACGAAGAATCCGGGCAGCGCGCCGGGGATGACGATCTGGCGGATGAACTGGACCTTCGACAGCCCTTGCACCTCGGCGAGTTCGACGAAACGGCTGTCGATGCCGGAGAGCGCGGCGTGTGTGTTCAGGTAGATCGGGATGTAGACGACGATCGCGATGATGGCGACCTTGAAGGCCTCGCCGATGCCCAGCCAGAGGATGAACAGCGGGATCAGACCGAGGGTCGGGATCGCCCGGTTGAGCTGCACGGTTCCGTCGATCAACGCCTCGCCGACCCGGCTCAGCCCGGCCGCGAGTGCCAGCAGGACGCCCGCGACGAGGCCGATCGCGAAGCCGTACGAGGCCCGTTCGAGGGAGGTCAGGATGTCGGTGGGCAGCGTCCCGGTGGTCCACAGGTGACCGGCGGTCCTCAGCACGGTCCAGGGCGCCGGGATCGCGCCCGGGTCGAGCTGTCCGGCGGCGGAGGCGATGGCCCACAGGGCGACGAAGAGAGCGGGGCCGATCAGACGGGTGGCGGGCAGCCGCCTGCCGGGGGAGAGACCGCGCCTGCGCCGCCGTACCCGAGGACTGTCCTTCTCGACTGCCATCGGGGCGGCTGTGGTTGTGGTGGTCACGGCGCTCACCTCCGGTACTCCGCCGGTACGGCCTTGGCGGCGAGGGACTCGAAGCGGTGGTCGAAGAGCGAGGACACGTCGAACTTCTTCACGAACCCGCCCTCGGCGAGCAGATCGGCGGTCTCCTGCTCCCACTTGATCGCCTCGTCCCAACTCGGTGGGAACAGCGGCTTGTTGGCGAGGTCGGAGATCGACTTGGCCTGGGCGGGGGTCAGGTTCTGCGTCTTGACGTAGAACTCCTCGTTCCAGCTGCCGGGGTTCTCGTACTGCCAGACCTGGCCCTTGGCCCAGTACGGGATGTACGCGGCGACCGCGGCGGCCTTCGCGGGGTCGTCGAGTACGGAGACCGGCGCCCACAGCAGGTTGAGCAGGTCCACGACGCCCGTGGTGATGGCGCGGGCCCCCTTGGCCTTGTACTGCTGCAGATACGCGGGCGCCTGGCTGTTGGCGAGCGGGGCGATGTCGACCTGGCCGGACTGCAGCGCGGTCAGGAACTGGTTGCTGGTCAGCGGGACCAGCTTCACGTCGTCGTACTTCAGGCCCGCCTGCTTCAACGCCCGCAGGAGCACCACTCCTTGGGCCTGGCCCTGCGAGAAGGCGAGCTTCTTGCCCTGGAAGTCGGCGACCGACTGGATGTCGCTGCCCGGCTTGGTGGCGAAGAGGTAATTCGGCTTGCGGGTGATGTCGATCGCGACGATCTTCGCGTCGAAGCCCTGGTAGTGCGCCTGGATCGGCGGAATACCCGCGTTGTTGGCCAGGTCCAGGGACTTCGCGCGGAACGCGTTGATGACATCGGGGCCGGCGCCGATGTTCACCCAGCTCGACACCCTGAACGGCAGCTCGCCCAACTTGGCCAGCCTGAACTGGAGTTGCTGGGTGTTGAGATACGAGGCGATCTTCAGACTCGTACCGGCCGGGACCTTGTCGGCCAGTGGCGCGGACGAGACGCCCTTGGTGTCGGCGGCCGCACTGCTGCCGGCGCAGCCACTGAGCCCGGCGACGCCGGCGGCGGCACCGAGGAGGGAGGTGAGGAAGAGGCGCCGGTCGACGCCGGAGGTGCGGGAAACAGGCATGGGAGGACTCCGTGATTTCAGCAGGAAAGAACGCACGCGTAATTCCGGGCACGAGGAAGCCGGGGAAGGGAATTCACGCAGCAGGAAATGAGCGCTTCACACGCGGCAATGTGTCAGCAACAAAGGGTGCGACAGCTCACGAACAGGCTCATGACCAGGATGTTCCTGGTCATGCACCACACCTGTCAACATTCGGAGTTTCTGAATTAATTCTGCTCAGGTCAGGCTGCCAGTGGATCGCGGTAGAGCACGTCCAACGCGACCGAACCGCCCGCCACCGCGAGTACCGAATCAGGAAAACTCGTCGGCACGACGGAGGCCGCGCGCTTCGCGCCGACCTCCGCGCGCAGGGTCTCCAGACAGTCCTGCCGGTGGATGACGCCGACCTCGGTCACCACCACCGTCTCCGGGTTCAGCACATCCAGCAGCAGCCGCGCCGCCCGCCCGATCGCACCGGCCCGCGCCACCAGCAGCCGAACGGCCTCCGCGTCCCCCGCGTCCGCCGCCGCGACGACATGCATGGGGTTCACGCCCTCGACGAGGCCCGCCTCCCGCGCCCGTCGGCACAGCGTCCGCTCGCTCAACTCGACCTGAAGGCAGCCGACTTCACCGCAGTCGCAGGGCTCGGTGCCGCCCGGCACCGGCAGATGGGCGATGGCGCCGGCCTGGGAGCGCGGCCCGTGGTGCACCTCGTCGCCGGTCGCGAACGCCGCGTCGACCACGTTGCCGACGAACAGATGCAGCATGCTCCCGCTGCCGCGCGCCCGCCCGAAGAGCCGCTCCCCGTTGACCAACGCCCGTGCGTGGCCGTCCACATGGACCGGCAGGCCGGTGCGCTCGCCGAGCACCTCGCGCACCGCCACGTCCCGCCAGCCGAGCAGCGGGTGGTCGACGACGGCCCCGGACTCCCGGTCCACCCAGCCGCCGACGGCCACGCCGACGCCGAGGGGCCGGCAGCCCTGAGCCGCCGCGATCAGAGCGGTCAGACCCTCGGCGGCCCGCCCCAACACCCAACCGGGATCGGTGCGTTCGTGCTTCAGCTCGCGCCGGGCCACCACCCGGCCGCGCAGATCGAGCAGCGCGACGGTGGTGTACGGCACGGCGACGTGGACGCCGGCGACCACGAACCGCGAGTCGTCGAGGTCGACGGGGACATGAGGGCGCCCCACGCCGTTCGACCGCCGGGGTACGGTCGCCTCCCGGATGAGCCCGAGTTCGGCGAACCGGGCGCAGTAGTCGGTCACCGACGCGGGTGACAGCCCGGTCAGCCGGGCGATGGTGGAGCGTGCCACCGGCCCGTGCTCCAGCACGGACCGCAGCACGACGCTGGCGCTCGTCCGGCGCCGGTCGTCACGGGGAGGAGGGGGAAGAGGGGAGGGGAGAGTGGTTGCCGCGGTAAGGGGCATGGCGATCATCCTCGAAGAACGGGTCCGACACTGTGCCGTCTCGTACAGCGAGGCGCGCGCCGGAATCCGCTCCGTCCTGCCCGCCCCGCTAACTCCGGCGACAGGCGGACGCGCCGACCCGCCGCAGGTCGACATGGCGACGCGACGAGAAGTTCCGGGACTGGGCAACCATGCGCCCGAAGCTAGCAAAACCGACCAACGCTGCCCAGACGGCGACCGACGGGCGAGACGGAGGGGGCGGCGGGGCGGGTCGGGAGGCAGCTCGGGGTGGGCCGGGGATGCGGCTCTGTGTGGGTCCCGGGAAGTGCAGCTCACCCCCGCTCCGTGACCGGTGTCACCCGCTACCCGGTGTAACCTGCATCCTTTGTCCGGAGCCCACGAACCCGCAGCTCCAGCCTTTGTCGATCGCTGACGGTGATCCGCGCGAGTCGGCTGGGTTAGCGTCACGGGGTCCCCGTCTGCCCCGACCCGCGGAGTCCCCATGAGCACCGCCACCGCCACCCCCGCCCGCTCCGGACAGGTCCTCGCCGACCTGCTCCCCGCCTCCCGCGTCCGGGACGTGGCCCTCGTGCTCGGCGGCGCCGCGCTCACCGGTCTCGCGGCCCAGATCTCGATCCCGGTCCCGGGCTCCCCGGTGCCGGTGACCGGCCAGACCTTCGCCGCGCTGCTGGTCGGCACCACGCTCGGCGCGAGCCGCGGCCTGTCCGCCCTCGTCCTGTACGCGCTGGCCGGCCTCGCCGGCGTCCCGTGGTTCGCCGGCGGCACCTCCGGTGTCTCCGTCTCCTTCGGTTACATCCTCGGCATGCTGCTCGCGTCCACCGTCGTCGGCGCCCTGGCCCGCCGCGGCGCCGACCGCTCCGTGCCGCGCATGGCGGGCACGATGCTGCTGGGCGAGGCGCTCATCTACGCGATCGGCGTCCCGTACCTGGCCTACGCCGCCGACATGTCCGCCTCCGCCGCGATCGCGGCCGGCCTCACCCCGTTCCTGCTCGGCGACGCGCTGAAGGCGGCCCTGGCGATGGGCGTCACACCGACCGCCTGGAAGCTCGTCAACACGCGCTGAGGTTGTAGTTGTCACGGAAGAGGTTCGCCGGGTCGTAGTCCGACTTCAGCCCGACGAGCCTCTTCTGCGTCTCGTCGCCGTACAGCCCCGCGGTCCGGTCCCCGGCCCCGAAGGCGAAGTTGAGCGCCCGCCCGAGCGTCTCGTCGGCGAGCAGCGCGAACGCGGGATCGAGCACCGCACGCGCCTTCTTCCGGTCCCCCACGGTCAACAGCCGCACCAGGAACCGCCCTTCGCGATACGGCACCGAGTTCGGCATGGGCCGCGCGAGCGCACCACCCAGCTGGTTGATCTGCACGACGCACATCGGCCCACCCGCATCCGGCCCGACCCGCAAAAGCAGTTCACCGGTCTTGCTGACATCCAGCTCGCGCAGCACCGCGCTGTCCCCGTAGTAGGCGTGCGGAAAGTCCGGGTCGCTGTGGATGGTGTGGCTGTCGGCATACGGCATCTCCCGCAGCGAGTCGGCGAGCACCGGCCCCAACTCCCGCAGCGGAGCGACGAGTTCGTCACCGCCGCTCCCTGTGTACGCGACCCGCACCGACACCACGTACCGCCCCCGCAGATGCGGCGGCAGCGCCGGCAGATCCGGATACGGTATGGCGGCGAACGACGAGGTCAGCCCGTCGGGCACGGTCCGCGTCCACGCCTCGTACGCCCGCAGCGGGACCGCCGGATCGACCTCCCGCCCGTCGAAGGCGAGCGAGCCGCCGAACAGCGTCCTCACCGGTACGAGGTCGATCTCCAGCTCGGTGACGATGCCGAAGTTGTGCCCGCCGCCGAGGAGCGCCCAGTACAGGTCGGGCTCCGACTCCCGCGTCACCTGCCGGATTCGCCCGTCGGCGGTCACCACGTCCAGGGCCCGCACATGGTCGGCCGCGTACCCGAACTCCCGGGCCAGGATGCCCAGTCCACCGCTCAGTGTGTAGGAGACGGCGCCGACGCCCGGCGCGGAGCCGTTGAGGGGCGCGAGCCCGTACGGCTCGGCGGCGGCCACGACCTGCCCCCAGCGCACACCCGCCTGCACCCGCACCGTGCGGGCCTCCGGGTCCACCACCACCCGGTCCATCCGCTTCGTCGTGACGAGCACGCCGCCCTCCGAGGCGCTGGGCAGCCCATGACCCGTGGCCTGCACCCCGATCGACAGCCCGCGCTCGGCCGCGTACCGCACGGCGGCCACCACGTCCTCGGCCGAGGAGGCGGCGAAGACGATCGCGGGCCGCTGGGTGAACCCGGTCTGGAAACCGGCGAGTTCCTCGTCGTAGCCGGGGTCGCCGGGGCGGAGGACGAGCAGGTCTGCGGTGTTCTCGGCGATGTTCATGGAGACGAGGGTGCCCGCATAACCTGACAGATACCGTCAACTTTTGGAGCGAGAGGACGGCCGGGGCGCATGCCACGCACCCCGGCCACTGATCACCGGTACTCGTCTTCGCTCAGCCGCGCAGGCGCTGAGGTGTCGGCCGCCTGGTCGACCACCACAGCCCGGCCGCGCCGGCGGCCATCAGCGTGGCGCCCGCCGCGCCCAGCGGCAGGATGTCCCGACCGACGCCGGTCTTGGGCAGCTGGTCGGCGCCCGGTGCCACCGGCTTGTTGTCGGTGCCGAGGAGCAGGGGTGTCGCCGGGGCGTTCGGCGAGGGGTTGTTCGTACCGAACGGCACGGGCCCCTGCTGCCAGTAGGTCTTCTTCCCGTCGCCGGTCTGCACCGGCAGACAGATCTCCCCCTTCTTGCTGAGATCGTACGTCGCATCGACCGCGTACGACTTCGACTTACCGGCGGCGAGATTACCGACGGCGCAGCTGAAACCGCTGTTGGAGCCCTTCGGCAGATCTTTGTCGGCGATCGCCGAACAGCCTTCGACGGAATTGACCTTGAGGCCGTCGAAACCGACCACCAGCAGCTTTACGGTGCCGCTGTCCTTGGTCCCGCCGTTCTTCACGGTCGCGGTGATAGAGGTCTTGTGTGAACTGTTGTCGACCGAGATCTTCGACGGCAGCAGCGTGGTCAGCTTCACGCCTGCCGGCGGCTGGTCAATGACCTTTCCCCCCTTGCTGCTTCCGGGTCCCTGGTCGTCGGCGCTGGCCGTGAACGGCAGGATCATCACGGCCGAGAAAGATGCCGTGACCAGTGATCCCACGATCACGGTCGTACGACGAGAACTCATGTTCGTCCCCCTTGCGTCCCCCTGGGCTGCGCCTGAATTCGCAGTACTTGAAGAGGTACCACAAGATTTCTCCGCACTATGCTGGTACGGCACTAAGTGTGACCATTGTGTTTCGGTTGGGGCGGTCGTTGAGGGGGTGCAGCGGATTGCCGGGGAATACGAGGAGCGGCGGTGTTCCAGGGCTATTGGTGACGGGGCGCTATCGGTTGGTCGAGAGTATCGGCCAGGGGGGAATGGGACGGGTGTGGCGGGCGACCGACGAAATGCTCGATCGTTCCGTCGCCGTCAAGGAGATGCGCATAGACGGCCTGGACGCCGAGGACACCCGCACCCGCCGCGAGCGGACGCTGCGTGAGGCGAGGGCGACGGCGCGGATCGACCACCCGAACGTGGTGCGGGTCTACGACGTCGTGGACGAGGGCGAACGCCTGTGGATCGTCATGGAGTTGGTGGTGGGCCGCTCCCTCGAACGCATGATGGTGGAGGACGGCCCGCTGGGTCCGAGGGAAGCGGCACGCATCGGCCTCGGCCTGGTGGCGGCCCTGCGCCAGGTCCACGCCCGCGGCGTCCTGCACCGGGACATCAAACCGGGAAACGTCCTGGTCGAGTCCGCGGCCGCCGACCGTGTCGTCCTCACCGACTTCGGCATCGCCGCGATCCAGGACGCGAAGGCGCTGACGATGGTCGGCATGCTGGTGGGCTCCCCCGACTACATGGCCCCCGAACGGGTCTCGGGCCGCCCGCAGGGCCCGCCCTCCGACATCTGGTCCCTGGGCGCGACCCTCTGCGCGGCCCTGGCCGGCCGTTCCCCGTTCTCCCGCGACACCACCCTGGCGACGCTCCACGCGGTCCTCTACGAGGAGCCCGAACTCCCGGCCGCGGCAGGCCCGTTGCGCGACATCCTGGCCGCCCTCCTGGAGAAGGACCCGTCGGTCCGCCCAGGCCTGCACGACGTGTCGGAGGCCCTGCGCCCGATCGCCTTCCCACCGACCATGCCGACGCTTCCCGTGGGCGGGGGAGAGGCCGACGGCGGGGCGGCTGCGGGTGGGGGAGCGGAGCCGGGGGGACTGACGGAGCGGGGCTCTCCGTACTCCTCAGGAACTTCAGGAACTTCAGGGCTGTCGGATACGGCGACAGGGGCTGAGGTCGACCTCTTCGGCGGGGCGTCGGTCAGGGCTGCCGAGCCGGACCGAGCGGTTCCGGAGGCCGGGCGCGGAGAAGGCTGGGGCAGGCCGGTCGAGGGCGCCCGGACGAGCCGTCATGGCGACCCGGCCGCAGGCCCAGAGGACAGCCCCTCGGACGGACCTCAGCCTGACGCCGAGCCGTCCTGGGCCGCAGGAGCGGCAGCCGGGGCCGATCGGGCAACTGCGGACGGCCCCGTGCCGGGCTCCGAGGCGGGCTCCCCGGGGGTTTCTGCGCCGGGCGTCGAGTCGCCCGTGCCGGGCTCTGAAGCTGGCTCCCCGGGGGTTTCTGTGCCTGGCGTCGAGTCGCCTGGGGCGGGTTCTGGGGCGGGCTTGCCGGGGGTTTCTGTGCCGGGTGTCGAGTTGCCTGGGGCGGGTTCTGGGGCGGGCTTGCCGGGGGTTTC